>NZ_CP018799.1:355000-360000 GCF_002795805.1 Mariprofundus aestuarium
AACGGGAACAGGCCAAACCGGTAAGTTTACTTGCCGGGGTTGTAGGACTACAACATGGTATGATGAAGGATAGTAGAACGCTCTGGAAAGTGCGGCCATAGTGGGTGATAGCCCCGTATACGAAATTCTAATTCGACCTAGTAGTATCCTGAGTAGGACGGGACACGTGAAACCTTGTCTGAATCTGGGGGGACCACCCTCCAAGCCTAAATACGTCTCAGCGACCGATAGTGAACCAGTACCGTGAGGGAAAGGTGAAAAGTACCCCGTTGAGGGGAGTGAAATAGACCTGAAACCATGGACCTACAAGCAGTAGGAGCCCTATGTCTTCGGACAGGGTGACTGCGTACCTTTTGTATAATGGGCCAACGACTTATGGCTCAGTGGCAAGGTTAATGCGTCAGCAGGAGCCGTAGCGAAAGCGAGTCTTAATAGGGCGACCATAGTCACTGGGCATAGACCCGAAGCCAGGCGAGCTATTTATGAGCAGGATGAAGCGATGGTAAGACATCGTGGAGGTCCGAACCCACATCGGCTGAAGACGATCGGGATGACTTGTGAATAGGGGTGAAAGGCCAATCAAGCCTGGCAATAGCTGGTTCTCTCCGAAAGCTATTTAGGTAGCGCCTCATGTATCACCCTCGGGGGTAGAGCACTGGATGGGCTAGGGGGTCGCGAGACTTACCAAACCTAACCAAACTCCGAATACCGAGGAGTGCAATCATGGGAGACAGACAGCGAATGCTAACGTCCGTTGTCAAGAGGGATACAACCCAGACCGTCAGCTAAGGTCCCCAAGTGTATGTTAAGTGGAAAACGAAGTGGAAAGGCAAAAACAGCCAGGAGGTTAGCTTAGAAGCAGCTATCCTTTAAAGAAAGCGTAATAGCTCACTGGTCGAGTCGGTCTGCGCGGAAGATATAACGGGGCTAAACATACCACCGAAGCTACGGGTGCAGATTTATCTGCGCGGTAGGAGAGCGTTCTGTAAGCCTGCGAAGCCATACTGTAAGGAGTGGTGGAGGTATCAGAAGTGAGAATGTTGGCATAAGTAGCGATAAAACGGGTGAAAAACCCGTTCACCGAAAACCCAAGGATTCCTGCACCATGCTAATCAGGGCAGGGTTAGTCGGCCCCTAAGGCGAGGCAGAAATGCGTAGTCGATGGGAAACAGGTTAATATTCCTGTACCGACTTTAGATGCGATGGGGGGACGGAGAAAGGTAGCTGATCCGGGCGTTTGGTTGTCCCGGTACAAGCATGTAGGCGGAGAGTTTTGGCAAATCCGGACTCTCTTTAACGCTGAGGTGTTATGTCGTGCTCTTACTTCGGTTTGAGCGAAGTCAGTGATCCTATGCTTCCAAGAAAATCCTCTAAGCTTCAGTCTAAAGTTGACCGTACCGTAAACCGACACAGGTGGGTGAGGCGAGAAGCCTAAGGTGCTTGAGATAACTCTGGTTAAGGAACTCGGCAAATTGGCCCCGTAACTTCGGGAGAAGGGGTGCCCTTTGTATGTGTAGCGATTCGCTCGTGAAGCAGAAGAGGGTTGCAGTGACCAGGGGGTAGCGACTGTTTACTAAAAACACAGCACTCTGCTAAGCCGTAAGGCGATGTATAGGGTGTGACGCCTGCCCGGTGCTGGAAGGTTAAGAGGTGGGGTTAGCCGCAAGGCGAAGCTCTGAATCGAAGCCCCAGTAAACGGCGGCCGTAACTATAACGGTCCTAAGGTAGCGAAATTCCTTGTCGGGTAAGTTCCGACCTGCACGAATGGCGTAACGACTTCCCCACTGTCTCAACCAGAGACTCAGCGAAATTGAATTTGCTGTGAAGATGCAGCATTCCCGCGGCTAGACGGAAAGACCCCGTGCACCTTTACTATAGCTTGACATTGGATCTAGGTATATTTTGTGCAGAATAGGTGGGAGGCTTTGAACCTGCGACGCCAGTCGTAGGGGAGCCATCTTTGAGATACCACCCTGAATATGCTTGGGTTCTAACCAAGGCCCGTTATCCGGGTCTGGGACATTGTCTGGTGGGTAGTTTGACTGGGGCGGTCGCCTCCTAAAGAGTAACGGAGGCGCGCGAAGTTACACTCAGGCTGGTCGGAAATCAGCCATTGAGCGCAAGAGTATAAGTGTGACTGACTGCGAGACTGACAAGTCGAGCAGGGTCGAAAGACGGTTCTAGTGATCCGGTGGTTTCGAGTGGAAGAGCCATCGCTCAACGGATAAAAGGTACGCCGGGGATAACAGGCTGATTCCCCCCAAGAGTTCATATCGACGGGGGAGTTTGGCACCTCGATGTCGGCTCATCACATCCTGGGGCTGGAGCAGGTCCCAAGGGTTCGGCTGTTCGCCGATTAAAGTGGTACGTGAGCTGGGTTTAGAACGTCGTGAGACAGTTCGGTCCCTATCTACCGTGGGCGTTGGAGAATTGAGAGGATCTGTCCTTAGTACGAGAGGACCGGGATGGACAAACCTCTGGTGTTCCTGTTGTTCTGCCAAGAGCATTGCAGGGTAGCTACGTTTGGAATGGATAACCGCTGAAGGCATCTAAGCGGGAAGCCAGCCTCGAGATAAATTCTCCCGGAGCTTTAAGCTCCCTAAAGGGCCGTGGAAGACTACCACGTTGATAGGCAGGGTGTGGAAGAGTGGCAACACTTGGAGCTGACCTGTACTAATTGCCCGTGTGGCTTGACCATGCAACGTTAAGACATTGGAATATTACAGATTATCACAAAGTACTTGTTATAGATTGGATCTTAACCGATTCAATCCACCAGTTTCCTGGTGTTTATAGCGAGGAGGAAACGCCTGATCCCATCCCGAACTCAGAAGCTAAGCTCCTTTGCGCCGATGGTACTGCAGCGTTCGTTGTGGGAGAGTAGGTCGATGCCAGGAATTTAATACAAAGCCCCACCGTTGAGCCAAAAGCTCCGGTGGGGCTTTTTTTGTTTGTCCTTAAATTTTTCTGTTTAACTTCTAAGTTGCTTTAGCAGTTTTAGCCAAACAATTTACGAACCACCAAGCTCAACTCATTAACTCGAATCGGTTTAGAGAAAATCTGATAGTTGTCTAGTTCATTCATATTAGATCGCATCTCATCAGGGTTGTAGCCGGTTAAGAACAGCACAGGGATATTAGGATTGATTCCCCGCATCAATATAGCCGCCGCAGGACCACTCAACTTTGGCATCACCACGTCAAGAAGCACCATATCAATGGATTGACTGTTTCGCTCAAATTGCTCAACAGCATTCTGGCCATCACATGCGGTGATCACCTTATAATCTAGTCCCTGAAGGATTTCTGAAAGCATTTTAAGGATGTCTACCTCATCATCCGCAATGAGAATCGTTTCTCCATGTCCTATCAGAACTCCTTCTGGAATTTCTTCCTGGCTTTTCGTTGCATCAGTTTTGATTTCGTCATGCAGCATTGGGATATAGATATTAAAAGTGGTCCCCACATTCAACTCACTCTCAACTACTATGCAGCCATGCATCAATTTTACGATCCCATCAATGACAGACATCCCAAGTCCGGTTCCTTTTCCTGCTGACTTGGTGGTATAGAAAGGTTCAAATATTCTTTCCAGCTTATCTTCGGGGATGCCTGTGCCATTGTCACGAACCATCAGGCGTACAAACTCATATCCTTGAAAATCTTTATGCATCTGCCGAAACTCTGATGTAGCACTTCCACTGCTTACCTCGATTTCGATTAGAGGGTGTTCTCGATGGCTGCTGGCATCACGTGCATTGTTAATCAGGTTCATAATAATTTGTTGAAGCCCTGTTGTGTCAGCACTGACAAGAAGGTTGTTTTTTTCAATGGTGCACTTCAGTTCGACTCTTGAAGTCAAAGCAGAGCGAGCAAGGTTCACGCCTTCCGGTAGCCAATGAGCCATATCGATCACAGTCAAATTACCCTCTGAGGTATCCTTGCGCGAAAAAGTAAGAAGTTGCTTAATTATTCCGGCTGCCTTGAAACAAACCTCCTCCGCAGTATTAAGTCTCTCTCTGACATAACCTTCTTTTTCGACCTTTCTTTTCGCGAGATACAAGTTTCCTGAAATTGCGGCCAGCATATTGTTAAACTCATGGGCAATTCCGCCAACCAGTATGCCAATTGCCTCCATTTTTTGAGACTGCCGCAACTGTTTCTCGAGCGCTATTTTCTCAGTGATATCAGAAAAAACCCCAATGTAGTTAATGACCTTTCCTGTAAGATCTTTTGAGGCAGTGATACTCAGTTTTTCGGTGTACTCTTTGCCATTCTTGCACTTGTTGATTAACTCACCTTTCCAAAATCCTTCGCTAGTTAGTGCTTTCCACATTGCTTCATAAAAATGAAGGTCATGTCTCCCGGAGGAGAGAATGTTCGGTCTTTTTCCAATTAGTTCATTGGCACTGTAGCCGGTAAGTTCTTCACAGGAGGAATTCACGCTTAGAATAACCCCTCGCGCATCGGTAATGAGAATTGCCTCACGTGTTTCAAAAGCAGTGGCAGATAACCGAAGAGCATTCTCGATGCTTTTACGCTCAGTGATATCTTCTGCGAGGCCATCAATTGAAACAACCTCTCCATTCTCATCTATGACAGGGTGCTCTGAAACGAGAATGGTGCGCTCACTGCCATCGGGGTGGGTGTAATTCATCTCAAACCGTGCGTAATCTTTCTGCCGGCTGACTAGGCTTGATATTTCTTCATAAGCAATTTTTGGGCTACCGGGATACCACTTTGCAACTTCAGACCATGGCCTGCCCATAGCCTCTTCTTTGCTGATGCCAAGGACCTCTGTCACGCCATCACTCACATAGAGAAGTTCCCCTGTATCCACCGTATGACTGAATAGGACAAATTTATCTCCAATATCATCGACTAGATTCTTGAGCTTCTTAAGGCTGGCCTGCAATTCTTTGCTGGTTCGCTTTTCTAGCTTGATGATTTCTTCGAGTTTTGTTTTTGTTAATACTTGGTCTGTTGCACCCCGTGTCATAC